>NZ_JAMSHT010000004.1 GCF_023805295.1 Sphingomicrobium sediminis | reverse complement strand
GCGTCGTGCCCGTGCCGGTGGTCGAGGTCGTGGTGAAGGTCGAAGAACCCGCACCGCGCGCAATCGCCGCAACGGTCACGCTGCCCGAGTTGGTGAGATCGACATCGAGACCACCCGGATTGACCGTAACGACCGCCGTCGTGCCCGTGCCCATCGTCGTGGTCGAGCCCGTACCGGTCGCCGAGATATTGATCCCGAAGGCCGTCGCACTGGCGCCGCCAATCGCAGCCGAAGCCACCGCGACCGCACCAATGT
>NZ_JAMSHT010000003.1 GCF_023805295.1 Sphingomicrobium sediminis | reverse complement strand
CCGCCGAGCGGGAGGCGGATACGGAAGGTACCGGCGTGGTTTTCGCGCTGTCCGTTGAACAGGGCCTGGTAGCCGACGCGGACGTCGACCTTGCCGGCCTTGCCGCCGAGGCTCACGCCGACCAGCGCGCTGTCACGCTGCTCTTCGGAGCTGACGATGCCGAACTGGCACTGTTCCTGGCCACAGAAGGCTCCGGTGAACGCGCTGCGCTCGTCGCCGAACATGTGGCGCCAGCCAAGATCGACCTCGGCAACCACACCGCCAATGTCGCTCGCGAACTTGGCACCCAGCGTCGTGTAGGTGCGGTTCTCGTCGGCATCGTTGACCACCAGATTCGCGCCGTCGAGGCCCGTCTCCTTGAAGCCCTTCAGCTCGGTGTTGATGTAATCGACCATGCCGTACGGCGTCACCGTCGCACCGCCAAGATCGACCCGGTAGCCAAGCTCGGCACCCAGCGTCCACTGGCGGATGTCCGGATCGCCAACGATCGTGCCGGCAAAGTCGCCGCCGCCGATATTGACCGTCCGGCTGCTGTCACCGTCCATCCAGGCATAGCTGCCCAGCACCTTGGCATAGAGACCTGCGCCCTCATCATAGGTGATGTAGGCACCCGCCTGGTAGCCGTCGGCCTCGACCGTCATGCCGTCGGTAAAGTCGAGATGGTTGCCCACCTTGGCCACCGACAGGCCGATGCTCGTATTGGGCGACAGGGCAAAGTCGGCGCCGACCATCGCGGTCCACGCATCGGCCGAGTAGCCCCGGCTCTCGACATCGCCGTCATTGTTGGAGTTCGAGAAGTCCAGCGTACCGAACAGGCGGATACCCGTCTCGCCGCGGCACTCTACCAGGATGTTCTCCAGGCTCGGCACTTCGCAGTCGCTCACGTCACCCAGCAGCTGGTTGAAGCGCGCACCGAAGCTGTGCATCGACTGGAGGTAGCTGGCATAGCCCGCACCCGACAGCTGATCCAGCGCATCGAGATAGACCGCTTCGTCCTGGATCTCGAGCAGCTCGATCGCCAGCGCCTGCGCGCCGCCCTCGAGGTCGGGACCGTAGAAGCACTCGATCGCTTCGGCGACCGACAGCTGGTTCTGGCTGTTGAACCCGAAGTCGGTGAACGCGATCCGCGCAAAGCCCAGATCAACATTGCTCTCCGCATCGTAGATACATTCAAGCTGCAGGAAGATGCTGTCTTCAAAACCATCCACCTCGCAGGTCGAGAAGGTCCCGTTGCGAACGTCCGCCTCGATCACATTGTCGAAGAAGTAATCGTCCTCATAGAGACCCGTATCGCTCTGCGGGCGCACCAGCAGCGTGCCGTCGAGGTTCGCGGTGTTGGTGAAGATCTGCGGGTAGGCAGCCTCCGCCAGGTCCGAGTCCTCGTAGGACGGCAGGTTGAAGATGATCGTCCCGTCAGCCGCAACATTGAGCGTGTCGAGATAGCCGCCCGCCGGACCGTCATAGGTCGGGTCCATCCGCAGCGGATCGTCAACCAGGAACAGCGCACCGCCATTGGCGATGTTGAGCGTGCCCACATACTCCATGTCGGGGTTGAACAGGCCATCGAAGCGGGTCTCGCCTGCCTCGACATTGATGACATCGCCATCGGCCACGTGGATGTTGCCGTAGATCGAGCCGTCACCCAAGAGGTTGATCGTGCTCGGCACACCGGCGGTCGACACGTCGATCGCCATCCCGCGGGTGAAGGTCGCACCATCGTCCACGCTCTCGCGAACCTGGATGAGGCCACCATCATTGGTGAACACGAAGGTCGAGGCGCCATCGCCCGTGCCGTCATTGTCGCTCACCAGAACACCCGTGGCCGAGGCCTCGCCACCCGAACCCGTCCAGGCATCGACGATGATCGAGCCCGTATTGGTCGCGCTGCCATTCACGTCGCCGCCGATCAGCGCAATGCCGACCGCCGAGGCGTTCGAGGCGAAGGTGGTAAAGGTGTTGGTGTTGGTCACCAGCGTCGTGCCCGTGCCGGTGGTCGAGGTCGTGGTGAAGGTCGAAGAACCCGCACCGCGCGCAATCGCCGCAACGGTCACGCTGCCCGAGTTGGTGAGATCGACATCGAGACCACCCGGATTGACCGT
>NZ_JAMSHT010000002.1 GCF_023805295.1 Sphingomicrobium sediminis | reverse complement strand
CGCTGGTCGGCGTGAGCCTCGGCGGCAAGGCCGGCAAGGTCGACGTCCGCGTCGGCTACCAGGCCCTGTTCAACGGACAGCGCGAAAACCACGCCGGTACCTTCCGTATCCGCCTCCCGCTCGGCGGAAACTAAGGGGCAGGCCGCCACGAGTAAGGACCGCTCCCTTTTGGATAAGGGGGCGGTCCATGGCGTTCGGGCAATTCATCACCTAGACCTCTATTATGGGGGAATCGCCGCAACGAACCGATCGCGTCTTGCTGGCAGGTGCCAGCGGGACGATCGGTCGAGCTGTGGCTCGCCAGCTTTGCCGAACAGGTTTTGAGGTCACATGCATTCTGCGCCGTAGCGAAAGCGGTCGCGAAGCAGCCGAGGCGCTGTGTGAATTGGGGGCAAGCATCGAATATGCGGACGTGACCGATGCGTCCTCATTGCCGGCCGGACGATATGACGTCGTCATCTCCTGCCTTGCCTCTCGAACCGGCGTGCCGGACGATGCACGCCGCATCGATTATCTCGCCAATCGCACCATGCTCGATCTCGCCAGCCGAGGCGGCGCCCGCCACTTCATCTATCTGTCCGCCATCTGCGTCCAGAAACCCGAGCTCGCCTTCCAGTTCGAGAAGTTGAAATTCGAGGCCGACTTGCAGGCGTCGGGGCTGACCTACTCGATCGTCCGACCCACGGCCTTCTTCAAATCATTGTCGGGACAGGTGGCGCGCGTCCGGGCCGGCAAACCCTTCCTTCTTTTCGGCAATGGCGAGGCCACGGCGTGCAAACCGATCAGCGATGCCGACCTCGCCCGGTACATCGTCGACTGCATCGGCGACGAGTCGCGCCAAGATGCCATCCTGCCGATCGGCGGGCCGGGCCCGGCCATCACGCCGCTGGACCAAGGGCGCATGCTGTTCGAGTTGGTGGGCAGAGAGCCGTCCTTCCGTCGCATCCCCTTCCGGCTCATGGACATGATCGTCGGGACGCTTGCACTTGCGGGCCGTCTTTCGAAGCGTATCGCGGCCAAAGCGGAATATGCCCGCATCGGCAGATATTATGCGCGCGAGTCCATGCTCGTCTGGGACGCCGCGCGCGGAGTTTATGACGCCGACCTGACCCCCGAGATCGGACATGACACACTGGCCGATCATTATCGCGAGATGCTCGCTGCTATGGCCGATCGATCCGCATCCTGACCGGTCGATTCTAGGCCGGGATCAGTTCGTCCCGAAAAAAATTTCGGTTCGTCGAAAAATTTTTTGTCGTAAATTATCTCCGTATCGGCGCTTTATGTCGGGCTTAAACCTCGATTTGAGATCGTTCACATCGCTTCAAACCGGCTAACCTACCGCAAGAAAAATCGGGTCTTTTCAGCGGCCTAGGTGGGTCTGACTTCACCATTGTCACGCTTCCGTAAAAATGGCTAATTTCCGCCAACTTTTTGATTTTCGTGGCTCAATAAAATTAACTTACATCAGTGAAAACAGGGGGTGTTGCTGTTGCCCTTTTGAAATCACAGGCCTAAGGCTGAAGTGTGAAGACGTGTCGCAATGCGTCCCGTTTTGGCGTGCGCCTATATATAATGGCGCTGTCCAGGAGCGGATTGCAGCAAGTCGAGTTCGAAACGATCCGACCGGATCAACAGGGGAATAAAAGATGACGACCAACACGCGTAATGTGCTGCTGACGGGTGCTTCCGTAGCAACCTTGGGTCTTGCAATGCCGGCGATTGCCGCGCCGATCGTGATTGACGATGGTGGCCGCTCGCCCAACCCGACTGCGGATGTCGATATTGTAGACGTCATCGAGATCAGCGCGATCTGCGCCGATGCTCCCCTTATCAATGATTGCGGCGTGCGCACGACCGTGACCGGTTCGGCGACGATGGACGCCAACCAGGTGACCGCGCTCGTCTCCTCGACGACCAACGGCCAGGTCATCCAGTCGGCAAGCGCCACTGGCACCGGAAGCGAAGGCAATGCGACCCTGATTGCCTCGAACACCGGTCAGATCGACATCGTTGCGATCGCTTCGATCACGGCGGACGGCGTCAACGCTTCGGGCACTGCAACGGTGACCGGCGTCGCGACCACGGGCGGCGGCAACACCGCGACCGGCGCGACCGGTCCGCAGCTGACGACGGGCGGCAACAACACTGTGACGGATACGACCCCTGGTCCGCTGCAGACCTCGATGGTCATGGTCACTGCAACGACGACGGACAATGTGGGCGCGAATGCGACCATCGACGGCTTTGCGATCGCACAACGTGGCTTCGGCAATAATGTCGAGGCCACAATTGCAAATAGCGGCGATCTCGGCGTGGAAATCACGGCGGCTGCCTTCAATACGGGTAGCAATACGGCCTTCAACGATGCGACCGCGATTGCGGCGCTCGATAGAGGGATCTCGCAGTCGGCGATTGGAGAGGTCAGTGTCGACCTCGAAATGGATCTCAATGCTGCCCCGACCGGTCAAATCTTCCCGGCTCAGGTCGAAGTGGATGTGGACGCACGAGCGCTTGCACCAACCGGCACAGCCGACGCAAGTGCGCGGATCGCGCAGTTAGGTGGTGGCCTTGGCGGGGGCATTGTCCAGGCCGGGAATGTCGATGGCAGTAGTGCCAGTGTGAACATCGGGCTCGAAAATGACGGTATTGTCGACATCAATGCGACGGCTATCGCCGACGGGGCGGTTGCTAACGCGGATGCGATTGTTCAGCTTGGCGTGATCCAGTTTGCAGGAACGTTTACGTCTGCGCCGGCGGTGTCGCAGCCCCAAACGGCGGCTATTGACCTGAGCAACGGTGGTGTGATCGACATCAACGCAATTGCCGACGCCGGATATGTCGAAGGGGGCACGGCCTCGACGGCCAATGCCTTTGCAAATTTGCTCTACGGTGTAGTACAGTATGCTCGCGCTGATGACGCCAGCGTATCACTTGCAAACGATAGTGAGGCTTCTCTCAATGTCGGCGCCACGGCCGTGGCTGACGCGTCGGGTAATGCAGGTGCGCTCGCCTTTATGTCCGGCGGAGTGCTCCAGCAGGCGTTTGGCTCTGAAGTAAGCATCGGGTTTGTCAATGACGGGTCTCTTGGCGTAAATGTTAACGCAGCGGCGCAGAATGCCGCTTCCGGTAGTGCCCAGGCCTTCCTGTTCAATGGTGGTGTCCTGCAGCTTGGTCAGGGCTCTGCTGCGGCGGACCTGGTGCTCGCGAATAATGGCTCTGTCTCAATCAGTGTTGATGCCGATGGTATCAACAGTGCAGGCGCCGCGATCACCGGCGGGCTGTGGAATCAGGCTTTTGGCGGCGCTGTAAATCTCTCAATCCTCAATGAAGGCACTGTGGACCTTGACGTCTCGGCTCTCGCGCTTGCTGGTACGGGCACTGCGAATGCCAATGCGAACCTTGATGCGGGCGCGCTTGCCAACTTCGGCTTCGGCAGCACCAGCGCCAGTGGCATCATTGCTAATGGCGTTAGCGCGGTCGTCGACGTCGATGTTTCCGCTGTCGCGGTGGTGTTCCCGGGTTCGGGCAACGTCTCTGCTAATGCTAGAGGCCGTATTGCCAGTCAGCTTATCTCTGCGGGTTCGGCTGCGGACGGTATTGTTGCCAACAGTGGCACCATGTCGCTTGACGTCGTTGCGGGCGCTCGCCTCGGCTCGTCGAGCGCTTTCGCCAGTGGTGGTGGCACCGGTATCGATCAGTCGGTCGGTTCTGACGGCCTGTCTTCCGGCGTGGTCGATAATGACGGCGTTCTCTCCGTCAATGTCCAAGTGGATGCAGACGCTCTCTTCAACAATGTCGCTTCGGGCGGCGCGCTCGGCGTCAACCAGCAGGTTTTTGGCTCCGATGCCAGCGGCGTGATCAGTAATGATGGCGAAGTTTCGGTCGGTGGATTTGCGATCGCCGCTTTCTCATTTGGTACTGGGCTGTCGGCTGACGCCAATTTCGACGCGCTGTATGCGAACCAGAATGTTTCTGGCCTTGCCGCATATGGCGATGTTTCGAACGGCGGGACGATTGCCGTAGACGCATTCGCTGCTGCTTTTGGTACCTTCTCGGCAGCTGCGACCGCGACCGCCTGGATCGCTAACCAAAACGTCAACGGCGTGACCGCAACCGGTCAGTTCGCGAATTCGGGCTCAATCGACGTGGTTGCTGACGCTGACGCTTTCGGCACCAGTTCGCCCAGCGCCAACGCTAATGCCGGCCTCATTACGGCTGAATCCGCGCTCCAAGGTCGCCTCGGCGGTATCGAACAGAATGTTGGCGCTTCAAGCGTCGCCAATGGTGTGGTCTCCAACGATGGCCTCATCAGCCTCCAGGCTGTCGCAAGCGCGTCGGGTTTCAATGCCGATGCCAATGCCAATGCCAATGGGGTTGACCAGAACGTAAGCGGCGCGACGGCAATGGCTATGTTCGTGAACGGCGCCGAAGCTACCACAGGCACTGGGACGGGCACCGGAACTGGCACCGGTACGACTACCGGAACTGGAACGGGTACGGGCACTGGCACGACGGTTGCCACCCTCTCCATTAACGCGACGGCGGAAGCCGCGGGCTCCTTGGCCAATGCGGACGCCAGCGCGGCGGGTAATATCCAGCGCGCGACGGGCGCCACGGCCAGCGCGGCCGCAGACAATAACGGCGTTATCTCGATTGCGGCATACGCCGACGCCTCGGGCTTCTCGGCCAGCGCGGATGCACAAGCATGGCTCGGCCTTGCCCAGTTCGTGTCGGGCTCGACTGCCAATGCCTATGCCGAAAATGAAGGTGGCATCAGCCTCAATGCGGCCGCCAGCGGCTCGAACGCCCAAGCCCAGGCGCTGATCGGCATCTGGCAATCGGCTACCGGCTTTGGTGCCAGCGCGACGATCGTCAATGACGGCATGCTGTCGCTCGGCGCGGATGCCGACGCGGCCAACGAGGCTGTCGCGGTTGCACTCGCCGGCCTGTATCAGGACGTCAATGGTGCCGAAGCTGCGGCGAGCATCGCCAATTCGGGCACGCTGATGATGAACGCCGACGCAGCGGTCATCGAGGGCTCGAGCGCGGTCGAAGCGATCGCCGTAGTTGGTGGTGTCGAAGGTGGCGGTGCTGTCCAGCAGCGCGTTTCCGGCACTGATGCCAGCGCCTCGATCGCCAATGGTGGTTCGATGAGCTTCAACGCGGCTGCGGTCGCGTCGGGCACGAGCCAAGCGGATGCGACGGCTGCGGCCGACGCACTCGTGTCGCAATATGCTACGGGCAGCACGGCCAGCGTCTCGCTCTCCAATGATAGCGAAGCGTCGATCTCGGCAGAATTTGCGGCGGGCGCGGTTGGTCTCTTTGCCAATGCGAATGCGGGCGCTGAGTTTGCCATCCTCCAGGCTGCCATTGGCCGCACGGGCGGCGGTGTCGCCTCGCTCTCCAATGCGGGCACGATTGACATCGACGCGATGGCCGACGCAGTCGGCACGAGCTCGGCCAATGCCAATGCGGCGGCTGGTTCGGACATCGGTGCGGTCATACAGGCAGCCTATGCGACCAGCGGTGTCGCCTCGGCGCAGCTGGTCAATGGCGGTCTGATCTCGATCGACGCCGACGCGAGCGCGTTTGCTTCGGAAGGGCAAGCGAACGCCAGCGCCAATATTGGCGGCGTTGCGCAGTTCGCCAGCAATGATTCGGGTGCTACGGGCCCGAGCCCGATCGTCACCCTGGCGATCACTTCGACGGGTGCTACGCTTGGCCTTACCAACACGGGCACGATCACTGCGGACGCGAGCGCTAACGCAGGCGGCGGTACGGCTGCCAATGCAGAAGCCAGCGTGGACTTCGTGGTGCAGCAGAATGCCGACGCCAATATCGGCGACGCCTTCGCAGGTATCGCCAATAGCGGTCTCATCAGCGGCAATGCGGTAGCCAATGCGACCGGTTCGGCCGCAGAGGCAGACGCCGACATTCGCTATGTCGTCGAACAGGAAGCCTATGCTTCGACCGGCGATGCGTCGGTCTCGATGGTCAATGACGGCTCGGTCCTCGCCAACGTTGCGGCCAATGCCTCGGCGACCAACGAGTTCGCCGATGCCGACGCCAATATCGGTAGCGAAGGCGGTGGCATTATCGGCCAGTTCGCCGGCGCACCGGAAGGAACGGCTTTCGCCAACCTCACCAACAATGGCGTGATCGAAGGCACGGCCGCGGCTGTCGCCAACGGCTCGTCGGCTGAAGCGAACGCGTACGGCCTGGCTGTCGAGCAGAACGCCTACGGCACTGTCGCGATGGCAAACCTCGTCAATGCGGCCACGGTCGACGTTGACGCGGTTGCAAGTGCTGTGGCGACCAGCGGCTCGGCAGACGCCGATGCGGACGCCTACGGCATTCGCCAGGGTGTCAATGCCAGCGAAAGCGGCGTCGCCATGGCCACGCTGACCAACACCGGCACGATCAACCTCAACGCTGACGCGTTCGCAACGGGCGTATCGCAGGCCGAAGCTTCGGCCGACGCGCAGGCGATCAGACAGTTCGCAGGCGGTGGTGAAGCGTCGGTCAGCCTTTCCAATAGCGGGGCGATTGCCGCAACCGCATTGGCACAGGCTTCGGCTGCCTCGGCATCGGAAGGTGTCGACGCTGACGCCTCCGCCACGGGTATCGCGCAGGACGCCTATGGCTCCGAGGCCAATGCCAGCCTGGTCAACAGCGCCAATATCGCGATCTGGGCCCAGGCCAGCGGCACCGGTATCGGCAGCAACGAAGGTGATGCTTCGGCTGATGCCGACATCATCCGCCAGAACGCCAACGGTTTCGCTGGCGCTTCGGCAGCGCTGACCAACTCGGCGACCCTGTCGGGTCTGGCTGTCGCGAATGCGCTCCAGTCTTCGGGTAGCGAAGGCGCCGACGCCGATGCGGACGTCGATGGTATCGTTCAGAATGTCGGTTCGTTCGGCCCTTATGGGTCGGGCACCGGCACGAACCTCTACTCGGCCTCGCTCAACAATAGCGGTGCGATCAACCTGACCGCAGTGGCGAATGCTACGGGTCAGGAATATGCGAGCGCTTCGGCAAGCGTCGACGGCATTCGCCAGAATGCTTATGGTACGAGCGCAGTCGCCGTCATCGACAATAGCGGTGCGCTTGACCTCAATGCAGCTGCTTTCGCCTCTGCTACGACCGGTGACGGCGATGCAGAAGCCTCCGTCGAAGGTATCGAGCAGTTTGCGGGCGGCCTCAATGCGACGGCTTCGATCACAAATAGCGCCACGATCTCGCTCAACGCGACGGCCACCGCGGTCGGCGCCACTGACGCCTCGGCGGAAGTCGATGTCAATGATGCGATCAGCCAGAACGTGAACGGCGAATTCGCGGCCAACGGCAGCATCGTCAACAGCGGTGTCATTAGCATGACCGGCATCGCGAATGCGTCGGGCGCTTCGGAAGCGACGGCTGAGGTCGATATCCGTGAAGGCATCTACCAGTACGTCTTCGCCGAAGGCGGCACGGTCACGGGTACGAGCGAAGGTGTCACCACCACGATGTTCGTCCCGGGTGTTGCCAGCGGCGTTATCGTCAACAGCGCAAGCATCAACCAGAATGGCCAGGCCAATGCCACCGGCGGCAGCGATGCGGATGCATCGGCTGACTTCGAGGGCATCGAGCAGAACGTCTTTGGTGATGTGGCTGTCGGCGCGATCACCAATAGCGGTGCCATCAACATCGACGGTTCGGCCAATGCGGTTGCCAACGGCACCTTCACCACGACCATGATGATGGGCAGCGGCACGACCGCAACGACGGTGACCAACACCTTCGCCTCGGGGAATGCCGAAGCGAGCGTGACCGGTGAGTTCGGTATCGACCAAGAAGTCGGTGGCGATACCTCGGCGTCGGGTTCGATCGTCAATAGCGGCGCGATTGCCATGAACTTGGTGGCCAATGCGACGGCCAACGAAGAAGCTGACGCGGACGCCAACGGCACGGGTATCGACCAGTCGGTCTATGCTTCGGGCACGGCGGTTGCTGCTCTCGACAATAGCGGCGACATCGCCATCCTCGCGGCTGCGAATGCGGTCGGCGCGGATAGCGAAGCCAATGCGCAGGCCTCGGCCTACGGCATCTTCCAGAACGCCAGCGAAGCGGACGTTGCCACGGCGACGCTCAGCAATAGCGGTGCGGTTGCGCTCAGCGCCCTCGCCAGCGCGTCGGGTGCCTATGCCAGCGCCGAAGCGGAGGTCTCTGGCATCAGCCAGAATGTCGAAGGCGGCACGACGGCGAACGGCCTGCTCAACAATAGCGGGGCGCTGACCTTGCTCGCGAGCGCCAATGCAAACGGCTCGACCGAGACCGGCGGTGCCTATGCGAGCGCGATCGGCCTTCAGCAATATGTCAACGGCTCGACCGGTGCGGCGACGCTCACCAACAGCGGTGACCTGTCGATCGACGCCAACGCGTCGGCCAACGGCGTCAACTATGCTGATGCGGACGCGACGGCCACGGCTATCCGTCAGGATCTCTCGCTGTTCGGGACCAGTGCTGTTGCGGCGCCGGTGCTCGACAATAGCGGCGCGGTAGCGGTCGGCGCGAACGCCGTCGCTGCTGCGAGCACTGGCAACGCCCGTGCGGAAGCTTCCGCTTACGGTGTTTATCAGAGTGCAGAAGCCTCCTCGGTATCGGCGGTGATGAGCAATAGCGGAGCGATCGATATCGATGCGACGGCCTCGGCGAATGGTCTGACTTTTGCGAGTGCCGATGCATATGCTGCTTCCGGTCTCAGCCAGAATGTCGAGGCCTCGAATGTGGGTAATGGTTCGCTAGCAAACAGCGGTGCGATTAGCCTATCGGCGGTTGCCAATGCGGCGGCCAACGGGACGACGACCACGACCATGATGATGGGCAGCGGTACGACCGCCACGACGGTCACCAACGTCAACCAGACGGGTGATGCCTATGCCAGCGCAAGCGCCTATGGCGCGCTGACGCAGGTTGTTGAAGGTGGCAGCTCGGCGGTCGCCAGCATCTCCAACAGCGGAGCAGTTGGCGTCGACGCGCAGGCTTCGGCCAACGCCGCCGACTATGCTTATGCCTACGGCTATGTCGAAGTGGTCGACCAGCGTGCGCAAGGTGAAAGTGCCGCTTCGGCGTCGCTGTCCAACAGCGGTTCGCTCGTCGGCACGGCCAATATCGTCGCTGTCGGTTCTTCGGCCACGGCGTCGGCCAGCGGTACGGCCATCTACCAGCGTGTCGGCGGCACGAGTGTTGCCTTGGGTATCGACAATAGCGGCCAGGTCGGCCTCTCCGTTGTCGCCAGCGCAAGTGCGGCCGGTAGTGCGAACGTCGATGCCGATGCGATCGGTATCGAGCAGGATGTGACCGAAGGTTCGGTGGCTTCGGCCAGCCTCACCAACTCGGGCACGATCACGGCGAATGCGCTTGCGACCGCCACCGGTACGGCCGGCGAAGGCGAAGCGGCGGCGTCGGGTTACTATGGTGACCTCGACACCCCAGGCTCCGTCACGGTCGCTCTCGACAATTCGGGTTCGATTGCTGCTGGAGCGACGGCGGTTCATGCGGCGCAGGCTGATGCTTTTGCGGTGGGCTACCATGTCGATGCGCAGGAAGCTGAGGCGAGTGTTTCCAACTCGGGTGACA